>NZ_LR217714.1:0-36062 GCF_900698925.1 Candidatus Erwinia haradaeae | reverse complement strand
ATAAGTTTGAAAATTATTTTTTATTTTTTCTTTTTTACTAAAAATATTAAAAAATGAATATATAAATTAATTTAATAAAATTTATAATTTTTTTATTTTTTATATTTCAAAATATATAAAACTATCTACTAATCTGATACAACAAGAATATTGTGTATTGTTTTTAATATAAGTGCATGAGAAAGATTGCATATAAAATAAAAAATTTTAATTAAATTAATATTATTTAATATTATTTAAATTAACTTATATTCATTTTAATAACATCATTAATAATTTTTATAAATATCATGTATGAAGAATTTTTAATATTTTCTATTCAATGTCTCATCTAATAAATGACGTTATGAATTTTTTTATTAATGGATAGTTAACAATTTTTTAAATAATTTAAAAGAAAATTTTTTATTCAACCAACTAAAATAAGTTATATATATTATATTAAAGGCATTTTAACTTGTTCTAAAACACTGATTTTCATAAATGTAATATACGTTATTTACTCAAATAACGTATATTCTTATTTTTCATAATATATCAATAAATAATAAATTCTAATTTTGATTATCCATAATTTCTAAAATATAAATTTCTTGAATCATTTAATAAGATAATTGATAGTATTCACACTTTAAAATATATATTTTTTAACCATAAAACATTTTTAATCCATGATTATCTAATATATATACCTATTTATTATCATCACATTGCTTATTTTCATTTGATATAAATCAATTTTATGTGAAAATAAAAATATTTAGACTAGAAAAATATAAAATTTTAATCAAAAAGGTCTTATTTATTAAAGAAATTATATAAAGTTATAAAAAACAAATTATTTTACTCAAACTTCTCTATAACTGTTATCAAAGATATAAATCCTATTAATTAATATAATTTTTTTTAAATTATTTAAGTCAACTTTTTATATAAAATAATATTATTTAATAATATTAATTATTTTATAATTTTATAAAAAAATTTTTATAAATTTTAAAATATAAAATACTTTATTCTATGTGATTTTAAAAATTAAAACAAAATTGATATACATCACATATCTTATCCATAGTCATTATTATCCCCTCCTCTGATTTTTATCCTTCTTGACTGTGTCCATAAAAAGTTTCTAAGAATGAGTCGTCCCGCTGCCGGACTTTTTTTGGCTTTCTTACACAACATTTTTCATTTCCACTACAGAGTAGATTTTGATTAAAAACATCTTTTTTCTTGAATATAAAAGATCTACCTAAAGACCTGTGAAGAGCTTTAGGTAGTCTTTCTTTAGAAAGCATATTTTGTGCAGAAATAACGTTCGAAATTAATAAAAAAAATTAAAAAATATAAAGCCTTAAAATTTTTTTGAAAAAAATTTTAAGGCTAATTTAATTAATATTAAAAAATTCTTCATTTCACATTAATTTTGGGGTTAAAAATGCTTATGAAGAGAAGAGATAAGGATAAAAAAAACTATTTACCGATATAAGAAACAGGGGAGATCTAACTCCTGTTTGGAATTTTATTGATGATGTAATTTTTTGAAAAAAATTCAGCAATTTAAAATTACTAAGTTATGGTAGAGGGATGCCTGCACGTTCAAGGAGGAGACGATAATACTGCTCAGTACTTGTGGAATGATTTAATAAATGTGGAAATTCTGTCTTGATCGCATTTTCTAAATTCAATCGTATCACTGGTGTGCATGCATCGCTTGCTGACCATGCCCACCAGGCCATTTGGTACCGCACTTCACTTAAATTTCGAGATAATATGCGTTGTTTTTTATGCGCAATTAAGTAAGTGTTAAGATCTGCTATAATAGATTCTTTTTCATTAAATAGTTCTGGACTAACGACCCAACGTTTAATGCTTTTTAGCCGGTTTTTTAAAGAGTGATGACGATCAATATCAATTCCAAGGCGAGCCATTTTAAGTTGATGACGCTCATACTTGCTGCGTAAGGAAACTGAAATACCTGCTGATATTGCCCACTGACGATACTTATGTAGCCATTGACGCACACTTTCAACGTTCATTCCGCGTGAGGTAAAAAAGTTTTCCGTCAAGAAAACTCTCATTGGTTTATTCTGACCAGAATCACTTTCTCGACCACGATGAACTATGACGTAATCTAATTGCTCAAGTACACGCAAAGCGTGTAATAGAACATCGTATGCCTTGCGGCCATTATTATAGACATGTAAAACACCCATACGTTGCGCTATTTCTGCAATTGGTAGTATAACCTCAAACATATACTGGCTGTATGGACTGTAGTCACAGTTTGCCGCAAGGGCTAATGAAAGAGCACTAAGCGCTTCTCTACTTTCAGAGCGCACTGTTATACGAAGTGGTTTTGGTTGGTAGGAACGATCGAATATACGTGAATAGGGTGTATAACCATTTTTTCTTAGTGCTATAAGATCACTGTTTTGGCGCCAATCATGATTTTTAATACAAGCCATAACTTTTGCAGCCATTCCACGCGGTATTTTTCCGGTAAATTGTGGCTGATGATTGCGGTGTGTTTTGACCTGTCCTTTGCGCTGACAATTAGCTTCACCACGACGTGTCTGACGATATACAACTTGGTCAGATTCTTGCAGCATTACAGTGTTATTATTCACCCTGTCCAAATCTTATGGCGGATAGGTGTTGTTTTTTTAATATGCATTCGTTATAATCCTTTACAGGCATTAGCCTGTAAACGACCCCTCGGTCTCTGGTTCTTCCGCCAAGTTGACGCAGAATCGAGGGGTTTTTGCATCGAACAACCACTTCAATGTGGTTGTATCTCCCGAACGATTTTAGGATACGTCCAATCCATTAAGTTTGTTTCGTTGTTCCAAAAAGCGGTTAAACAGTAGAATCAAACCAAAACATAACTACAACATACACCAACTCTTTAGCTATTCTTAAATTACTTTTTATATATTAAAATCTATAAGCCAAGAATTGATCAAGCACATGTCTCTTAATTTAATTCCATAATCCATGTTAGTGCATGATTCTATACTAACTGATATGGAGATTCTCTAACTGTTTTTACAGACAGAGAAATTTTTATGTTGTGTTATCTAGATATACTGGGAGCTGTAATTCTCCGAAGAACTTAATTTGCTTCATTTTATTGTCTTAATTTTTTAAGCTAATTAGTTTACATTCTTTGTATATCTTAATCAGAGTGTTTCATAGAAAACGCGTCTGATTGTATTTTAGTTCTGTTAAACAACATGATCTATGTCTAATCTTGATCTACGTGTATTTAGTTACATAGTCTAATATGTTTGTTCTCAATCTTGAACACTAAAAACAACGAAGTGATCTAGATACGTTAATAACCCCTCTTTATTAACCCCATACTGAACTTTTTATCGTATCTTAATATTCGCAATTACGACTATTTAGGCTGAGAATATTAGCGTAACTAATATATCATCCTTATTTTGGGGCGGAATCAACAACTTAATTTTTTTCTATGAGCTCTAAAAGTAACTCGTGTGTTTTTAGTATTGATTAGCTTATTTATAGTGTTTTAGAGTCTTATTTTCTTTCCATCAAGATGTATTTTTTAAGAAAATACTGGTTAAGCTAATTAAAAGACAATATGTTATCTATTCAAACACGTTATTTCTGTATCAAGCTAATTTCATACTTTGTTTACCATGTAAGAGCAATGTTTGGCGGACGATCTATGCTCTTTCATATTAAACTTTTAGTTTTAAGATTCCTAAATAACAATATCACTTTTTTGTCTTACAGATACTGGATAATTCACTATTGCCATCTTTCTCTATTGAGAATTCTTCGAAACTTCTGGATCAAAATAGCTATACTCCTAGCTATTATCCTATTGGATAATAAATTATACCAATAAAATGCACAAAGAAGAAGCCCTAATATTATCTATTATCCATTTTCTGAGTCTATTAATATAACACAAATAGTGGATTTTGTGATTTATCTATCTAATTTTATAGATTTATTTAAACTATGTGAAGTGATACGAGAATTTGATAATTCTCATCCATATCTAGTAAGTAGAATTCAGTTTATTTATATATTCTTATAACATACATTCTAGCTATATAGAAAGGTCAATAACAGTAATATCTTCATTCTTCAAAAATTTTTAAGGTTATTGGAGATTAATCCTACTGTATACTACCTTTTCTATTAAGAATTAACCTAATAAGAATCAGACTAAGAACAATGTAAGATAATGTTAAAGAACATGATATCTTTTCAGTGTTTTTAAACTTAAAATTGATTGTTAGTGAAATTTTTTATTAGAAAATGTTGTCTATTAATCAACTATTATTTTAGATCTAAAAGTAGATCAATCACCATTACTCGATTAATTGTAGAGATTTAGTTTTTTTATGAAGATTAGATTAGTTCTTTTCCGAAAGAAAAATTAAAGAAAATATTAAGATTCAATTTTTCGAGTAACAAAAAGAATTGCAATATCAGTCATACTTCTAGATGATAGAAGACTATCTATTTATGATATAATCATGTGTCACTGTTCCGCAGACAAGATAGCGTCTGCGGCTTGACTTAAAGATTTCTATCTAATTGAAGATGACATCAAAGATATCAAGTTTCTCAACGTGTGTGTCTATAAATAATCTTGTAGTAATTAATATCTTAATAAACATAGTAATCATGATAATGAATCAATAAAAATTAAACACTTGAGGATTCAGATATAGTAAGGTAATTGTATCTTACAATACAATAAAACTAACATCATACCTGTGTGATTATTTCTATAATAATCTATATCCTCTTGAATTTCGATTCAGATTATTCTTGAACATAATGGGAGAGAAAAAATTTAATAACCTCTAAAGGAGGTGCATTACATAATAGAAGATGATACATGAAATATGTTTTTTTAATTCTCTTCTCATAAAGACGAGAACTATTAATAAGTGTGCAAAATTAATTAGTGTGCAGCATTATAATATTTGTCCGTATCTAAAGATAACAAACTTTCTGTTAGATTTTTTTCTTGTTCTTGATTACCTTCTGATATTTTTTTATGCTGAATCGTCAGACCAAGTTTTTTAAATAACCGTAAATCATGATCTTCATCTGGGTTAGGCGCGGTGAGTAATTTGCAACCATAAAACACAGAGTTAGTGCCTGCCATAAAACATAGTGCTTGAGTTTGTTCATTCATCTGTTCTCTTCCAGCGGATAATCTAACATAAGAATTTGGCATCATAATACGTGCTACGGCGATAGTACGAATAAAATCGAATGGATCTACGTCACTAGCATCAGATAATGGTGTACCTGGTGATTTAACCAACATATTGATAGGAACGCTTTCTGGCTGTATTGGTAAATTAGCTAATTGCACTAGTAATCCTGCGCGATCATTTATGTTTTCACCCATGCCTACAATACCACCAGAACATATTTTAATACCTGCTTGTCGTATAGTGCTGAGTGTATCAAGCCTATCTTGATAACTGCGGGTAGTGATTATTTCGTTATAAAATTCCGGTGATGTATCTAAATTGTGATTATAAAAATCTAGACCAGCTTTAGCCAACTGTTGTGCCTGATCATTGTTAATCATGCCTAAAGTCATGCAAGTTTCAAGACCCATCGCTTTAACACCTTTGACCATCTCTTCTAATAGTGGCATGTCACGATCACGTGGATTTTTCCAGGCAGCCCCCATACAAAAACGCGTGGAACCAGCTTTACGCGCTTTTTCTGCCGCATCAAGTACTTTTTGGACTTCTATAAGGTCTTCTCTTTGAATACCTGAATTATAACGCGCGCTTTGCGGACAATATTTGCAATCCTCTGGACAAGCGCCTGTTTTTATTGATAACAGTGTGCTAACTTGAATTTCACCGGAGATAAAATGTTGACGATGTATCTGTTGGGCCTTAAAAAGCAAATCAAAAAAAGGCTGATCAAATAATGATCTGACTTGTTCAGTAGTCCAGCGTTGAGGAATTGACATAGCAGTTACCCATAGAATATTTAAAGAAATAGATAGTTGTAAGTATAGAGTTTACCGTTACACTGTCTATAATGTATTTAAATTTATTTAATAGGATATCCTGATGCAGGCTGATGATCTTGCTTTTGACAAACGACACGTCTGGCATCCTTATACGTCTATGACTCAGCCTCTACCTACTTATCCGATTGTTTCTGCTAGTGGTTGTGAGTTAATCCTTAGAGATGGGCGGCGATTAGTGGACGGCATGTCTTCTTGGTGGGCAGCCATTCATGGTTACAATCATCCTACAATTAATCAGGCAATGCATAAGCAAATTAACGAAATGTCACATGTCATGTTCGGCGGTATTACTCATCCACCTGCGGTAGAGTTATGTCGTCGTTTGGTTGCATTAATGCCGTCTGACTTGGAGTGTATTTTTTTAGCTGATTCCGGTTCGGTAGCTGTAGAAGTCGCCATGAAAATGGCACTTCAGTATTGGCAAGCATCTGGTCGCCCTCGTTGTAAATTTCTTGCGCTACGCCAGGGATATCATGGTGATACTTTAGGTGCAATGTCGGTTTGTGATCCTATTAAGTCTATGCATAGCATGTATTCCAGTTATCTGCCTGTGAATCGGTTTGTTGATACTCTTAGAAGACGTTTTGGAGAAACTTGGCAAATAGGTGATGATACAGAGTTGTCCACCCTTTTTTCTTCGTGTCATCATACCTTAGCAGCAGTGATCATGGAGCCAATTGTACAAGGGGCTGGAGGGATGCATTTTTATCATCCTGAATATTTACGTGTAGCACGAGCTTTATGCGATCAATATGGAATATTATTAATTGCTGATGAAATAGCAACTGGGTTTGGTCGTACTGGTACATGGTTAGCTTGTAATCATGCCAATATTATTCCAGATATTTTGTGTCTTGGGAAAGCGTTAACTGGAGGTGCGTTAACTCTTTCGGCTACTTTGACCCGTCGTTATATAGCAGAAATTATTAGTGATAGCGCCGCTGGTTGTTTTATGCACGGCCCCACGTTTATGGGTAATCCTTTAGCTTGCGCAGCAGCTATTGCTAGTTTATCTCTTCTTGAAGACAAAGCCTGGTATCATCGTGTAACGGCAATTTCTGCTCAACTGCGAAGAGGCTTGTCTCCTTTAGTAGGGCATCCCAACGTTCTGGATGTTCGAGTATTAGGAGCTATTGGTGTAGTCGAAGTAACAAAAGTCGTAAATATATCTTTGTTACAACATTGGTTTGTTGAGCATGGTGTATGGATCCGTCCTTTTAGAAATCTTATTTACCTAATACCTCCTTATATTATTTCATCAGAAGAGCTTACACAACTTATTGAGGCTATTAGTGATTCTTTAGATCATCCTGAGCATTTCGATTCTTCAATACCTATATAAAGAATTATATTTATTAAATTTCTTGTTTCAATGTTCAATTAATATCTAAAACATAGTACACGGAATAAAATACAGTCCTTATTTATTTACTGGAGTATGGATATGTCTCGGATTCTTCATTTTTTAGCATCACTAGTTGTGATTATAGTACTATCTATGTTAGTAAGCGATGATCGAAAGGAGATCCGTATTCGTTTTTTGAGTCAGCTTCTTGTGGTTGAAGTCCTATTGGCATGGTTTTTTCTGCATTTTGAAATAGGTCTGGAATTTGTAAAAAAAATGTCAGAGTTATTTGATCATTTGTTAAGGTGTGCGGCATATGGAACTAATTTTGTCTTTGGCAACATGAGTGATAGAGGTCTTGCATTTTTTTGGCTTAATGTTCTCTGTCCTATTATTTTTATATCAGCGCTAATTGGTATACTGCAGCATTTGCGTGTCCTGCCAGCTATAATTCGCATACTTGGCACTATTTTATCAAAGATCAATGGAATGGGTAAGCTAGAATCTTTTAATGCAGTTAGTTCACTACTTCTTGGGCAGTCAGAAAACTTTATTATTTACAAGGATATATTAGGACAGATTTCAGAAAAACGCATGTATACGTTGGCGGCGACAGCTATGTCGACTGTGTCTATGTCTATAGTTGGTGCTTATATGACCTTGTTACAACCAAGGTATGTGATACTAGCTTTAGTATTAAATATGTTTAGTACTTTTATAATTTTATCGTTAATTAATCCCTACTGCGTGGATTTTCAAGATGACCTAAAACTAGCTGATCCTCATCAAAAACAAGGTTTTTTTGAAATGCTCAGTGAATATATTTTAGCCGGTTTCAAAGTCATGGTGATTGTAACAGCGATGCTTATTGGTTTTATTGCTTTAATTGCTAGTTTTAATTCTGTGTTTGATTCTGTGTTTGGTATCAGTTTTCAAGAGGTGCTTGGTTATATCTTTTTTCCACTGGCATGGGTGTTAGGTGTTCCAGGTTATGAGGCCTTGCAGGTAGGTAGTATTATGGCTACAAAACTAGTTTCTAATGAATTTGTTGCAATGATTGATCTGCAAAAAGTTATAGAAAAACTTTCGCTGCATTCTGAAGGTATCTTATCAGTATTCTTAGTGTCTTTTGCTAATTTTTCCTCAATTGGCATCATTAGTGGTTCTATAAAAGGTCTACATGAGGAACAGGGCAATACAGTATCGCGCTTTGGTTTAAAACTTTTGTACGGTTCCACGCTCGTAAGTCTTTTATCAGCTGCCATTACAGGTTTTGTCCTCTAAAACAACCAAGACTGGATAAAAATAGTTTCTAGATATTTTGCATTATCTACATCATAATGAGAGCCATTTCAAACAATATAAGTAATAAAAATTGTACGAACTCATACAAAATGAGTGATTATATTTCTTATTTTAAAATTTATATCTAGTGCACTTAGTTAATATATTTTAGCGGACAGTAAGAGAATTGAGTTGCAGAGACAAAAAATTAATTTTTTAAATTACAGAACATGCATTCTATATGAATATGATAAATAATCTAATAACTTTATAAGATCTGGCTAGTAATGTAATGAATTATGGATAGTAACATCAAATATGATCTTTATCATCTTGTCATTAAAGTTTAATTATTTGAGTTAGCGCTTATTAATGTAATTACATTATATCTAAACTAGAATATTATATATTTAATTTGTAAACAATTTGTATACACGATTAAATATTCTTGTAACTCAGAGAGAAGATTTACTTTAATTAGAGATGACCCCATTTTTATCTACTGGTGAACTTCTGTTTTATTAAATAACATAACATGCTATAAAAGAATATGTGAACCAGACAGATCCGGTGTGCAACAAAAACCATCTGAATGAGCGGGTATTGTATAGGTAGAGCGGAAAATGTTTGTGTGTCTGCCTAGACAAAGTGTCTGTATATAGTAGTGGGAAATATATAGATAGTTAGTAGTGTTATCTTAATGCATAAAAAAATTAAGTTTCGATTTTTTAAATTGAACTAATGTTATTAGAACAGATCTTCCTTGAATAGTAAGATCTGTCTGCCAATAAGAATGAATTTTTATATTTAGGAGTGATCACTAATCTGTTGTATTTGTCATAGAAAACATTAGAGTAGTGAGAGTATTTAGAGTACAAAACCATAAGGTTATATATGGATTGTAAATACTATAGGCAAAATAAAATAGTTTTTAACAGCTACCTTCTAGCCCAAGCACATTTGGTAATGAAAATCAGAAAGTAATCTAGCAGATATAGCCCGACAAGTATGAAAAATACTAAAGACTATTGCCAATTACCAACAAAATAGCGCCCTGTAAGGCGCTATTTTGTTGGTAATATTAAGTCTTGTTATGCTCAACAACATGCCCATCTTTATTATTGTTATTTGATCCGATTGAAATCTTTTTGGGTTTCTCTTGTTCGGGGATATCATAAGTAAATTGTAGCGTTAACAATCCATTATCTAACTTAGCTTGATAAATCATAATTCGATGCTCTAAGCTAAAACTGAGAGAAAATTCCTTTTTTTGGATACCTTTGTGAAGATAAGTGGTGCTCTCTTTTTCTTCAGTAGAAGTTATGTCTTCACTTTTTGGAGTACCGCGTAAAGTAAAGTGATTATTAAGTACTGAAATATCTAATTCATCCTGCGTATAGCCTGGTACGCTTACTGTCATTTCATAATGGTCTTTATCTTTTTGTAATAGATTGTATGCAGGGTTATCACCAACAGGTGATTCACCCGTTAGACGACTAAAAAGATTGTCAATCTGTGTAAAACGATCAGATAAAAGATTATTGCTCCATGTAGGCATGAGAGAGAAAGAACGGTAGGCCATAGCATCCTCCTATAAAATACATATAATTGAGAATAAAATTATACTCACATATTGACTATGTTGGTATATATAAAGATATTTCAAGGATTATTCTTAAAAAGATTAAAGAAACTAATATTCTTATTACTCAAGTCTATTTTCCCTCTAATGGAATTAGTTCTATTTATTGGAGGATTAAGATTATTTGCTAGAATATATATTTATATATATGTTATTTTTTTGATTATTATTAGAATTGGAGCATCATTAATGCACTGAACTATAGCTTATTCAAAATAATAACTTTAATAGTTATATTTTAAATCAGTTGTTTGGTTTGATAAAATATCAATATATTTTATTAGATAATAGTTTATATCGTTTTTTTTGAATACAAGATTTAAATCATTTTCCTAAAAATACTCTAATTTATTGATATACTAGAATCAGTAACATTTTTTAATAGACACTTAGATAATATATTCAAAGGTCTTTATAATATTAATTAGTCCACCTAAGAAATTAAATTTTTAGATAGGACTGGGATTGTTCATTTTCTTCTTTCTAAGATTGAATGGTTAATAAATTTTGTTTAATTTTTATCGGGTAATCTCGGTAATCTCAAAGTTGTTTTTATGAAATAAATTTATCAATTTCATCTGACGCCCATTTACCTCATTAATAACAATATCTAACATATAATTAATATTAGTTAAAAAATAAACTATAAACAATGCTAGTTTTAATTTCACCTAGTACGCAAAGTTTATATCGCTGGTTCTTCTTATTCTTCATTTTTAATCGATTCTTGATCAAGTATTAGTTAGTTTTTTAATGAACATACTAATTATTAATCTAGAGGGAGTGTCTAATAAGACTAATATCTATCCCAATAGATCTACTATTTATGTAATTTGTACACTAATTTAGGACAGAAGGAATGCTAATCCTATATAGGATTAAAGGTGTTCTAGTGTACCAAAAGTAGATTAAAGTTTTGAAAAAATATATAAATGAGAATATGGACACATTTATTTTTAAGTTTTTAATTGCATGATTTATAATCATTATATAATTTTAATTGCAGTTACTTAAAGGAGAAGACTTTTTATTACAAGATAAATAGATTCTCGATAGAGAAATATAAGAATATATACAAGACCCTATAATATTCATAACTACCTCCAGTATTATTAGAAATAGATAAATAAGGGTCCGATCTTGATATTTGATTTAAGTGATATTGCACTTAGAAACGTTATGATTTAGTTAATAGGTGAGCCTGGTTTAAGAAGAAATCCTATAAGTAGATAAGAAAGAAATCTACTTAGTGTTGCTAAAATGTTAATGGGATTAGCATTATTTAATTTTTCATATAGATAGTGAAAATACTCAAATTATTGTTATGGTAAGTCTAGAATATAATTCAAACTACATCATAATGTAGTTTATAGTATATACTGGTAGCTTGTTATGCATCCATTCAAGCGTTAACGCTCTCTCCTAGCTGGCTTAATGGATTATAAATTCTCTCAGGTTATGTGTGATACAATTCGATTCCTATCAACAAGCTAATCCTTCTTTAGATTATTTTAGTGAATAATGCATAGGAAAATGATGTACAGTTCTTTTATTGGTCGATACATATATACATTATATAATCAATAGACTATTTCCTATAAAAAATAAGACTTACGATATAAATAGTGCTTTGGTTATTAAGTAGTATTGATTAATAGGTGGTTATTAAGTAGTATTAATTAATGGGTAAGAGCGTAAATTAAGGCTCTTACGCAATAGGAGATAAGTAATATATTTCAATTAATTTAAATTAAAATAGTCATTTCTATATAGCGCTATAAATTAATGATGGTAACATTAGTTGTTGTTGAAGATAGAACATCCTTTGTCAAAACATTAAATTTGTTGAATAGAAAATAACATAACCCATACTTTTTTATCATGGTATATTTGATAATGCGCAATATAATAAAATCTATTTTCAACAGTCTTGTATTTGTTTTAATGATCACATCCCTTCCTCTATATGCAGTTTGCATAACTGACCAAGATATAGAAGTCGGTTTTTCTCCCGGAGGAACAGCACAACACATTGTTCTTTCAGCAATTACAGGAGCTAGAAAATCAATAGATATTGCTGCCTATTCATTTACTAGTAAGCCCATCGCTTTAGCTTTAATTGAGGCTAAGAATCGAGGTGTAAATATACGAGTAGTCGCTGATAGGAAATCAAACAGTAGCAAATACACTGCTGTAACCTATTTAATTAATAAAAATGTCTCAGTTAAACTTAATGAAAAGTATGCGATTATGCATAATAAATTTATGATTATTGATGGTATCTCAGTGGAAACAGGGTCGTTTAATTATACACAAAACGCTGTTTCTCATAATGCAGAAAATGTTATTTATTTGCATAACCGACTAGATATTGCTAACAAATATTCTAAAGAATTTAATAGATTATGGTTGGAATCCATATCTGTTAAACCTATGTATTAATTGTAGATGAATTCAAGTGTATACCTATTTTTTTGAGATATAGTTGTATCTATTTTTACTGGTTATTTCTGAGACTACTAGAAGTTACATGAAACAATATTTTAAATACATGAGTTCTCTGTAATAGTTGTGTATGCTATTTTACTGGCACAAAGAAAAATTCTTCTGTCTTTAATAAGAATTAAATTCTTGTTCATAATTTTTACCAAGGCGTGGATGTTAATCATTACATTATTTTTTAATGACTGAAATAGCATGCTCTATATTAAGGGTTATATAAAATAACTGGTTTGATATATGGTATGTAGAGATTTTCTGTTCAATAAAACTATTTAGGTTGTATAGACAATGTTATTAGAGTGTTTAGTTGGACGCTGCATAAAAGATTGTTTATTTCATTTCATAACTCTTCCCTAAATGTCTTGCATTTTATTATCTTTAAGTTATTGTATGTATTAAATATTAAAAGATTAATTCATATTGACCGCAATATAGTTGTAGATTATTCATGGTTTACTGTTATGTATAGACATGGTCATGGAATGACTTATGTCGTGGAAATAAGATTAAGTGTTTAGATGAGAATCAGTTATTGCATTAAATCCATTCTTAGATCTATTATCTTAAAGTTCTTAACTATTAAAGATGAATCGATTGGGATTTAGTGATATAATCATAGGTTAGTTTAAAAAAATTTTATGTGCAGAATTATATATTAATAGATTTTTTTCTTTTTTCTATCTACAGATAGAGATAGATAGTGAGATAAGATGGATAACTTAAGTTTAAACTTAAATATTTAATATTTATTAGAAGAATAAAAACAATATCTAATGTATAGATCAGATTAATAAGTTGTTGATTAAATCGGTATAGTATTTTCTAAACATTTCTAAAAATCTTAATATTGGTTAAAGATAGCCAATCAATAGATATTGTTAACCTATACTAGTCTTATTCCATAAGACTGCCTGTCTGGGTGTTGTCAATTTAAGGTATAGCATATTATGGCGTAAGATGCGTATTTTGAAAATGTCAGAATAAAATTCTATTTTATATATATTGACATGTAGAAGTAAAAGATATAGAGTTATTTTTGATATTTTAGAGAAAATTTATGATAGGACAACGTATTGGCTATACTCGAATCAGTACCATACATCAAAATCCACAGAGACAACTCGACTCCGTCAAGGTGGACCGAATTTTTACTGACGTAGCATCCGGAAAAGAAATTAAACGACCTCAATTAGAGGCATTAATTAATTTTGTTCGCTCCGGAGACACTGTACTTATCCATAGCATGGATCGTTTAGCGCGTAACCTTAATGACTTGCGCCGTATTGTGCAAATGTTAACAGAGCGTGGAGTACGTGTTGAATTTATCCAGGAAAATCTGAGTTTTACTGGCAAAGACTCGCCTCTTTCCAATCTCATGTTAGCTGTTATTGGAGCGTTTGCTGAATTTGAACGTTCTTTACTGAAAGAGCGTCAACGTGAAGGAATTGAGTTAGCTAAACAACGAGGTGTTTACCGAGGTCGCAAAAGAACACTTTCAGATAGACAAGTCACTGAACTGTGTCAGCGGGTTGCTTCGGGAGAAAAAAAAGTCAAGGTTGCGCGTGATTTTTCTATAAGTCGAGAAACCTTATATCAATATATAAGAAGAGAAGGATCAAGAGTTGTATGACAATTCTTGTATTGGATGCATATAGTTGATAACAAAAGCCTGTTTTTATCAAAATTCCCATAGAAGCAAATAGTATTCAATATTTTATGAATAAAAAAAATTTCTGATTCCGTGAAAGTTAAAAGTATAATCGATATTAGAGTAGATTTGAAAAAGCCGCTTAGGATAAGTTTACGGATACGCTATTTATCAGTATAAATTGATTTATTTTGTTTATTTAGGTGTATTAAATAATGTGATACCTTTAATCATAAGACAAATGGTCGAAATCCATCTAGCACTGAAGGAAGGGGTATGCGAAAACCTTTTTTAAAAGTCATATTAGGAATTTCGTTTATTAAAATCAGGATAGGAAGTAGACGAAAGCTTGTCTACACACACCAATACCTCAGAGAATTAATCACACTCATTTTATCTAATACATAAGGTATAAATATACGTATCAATGTAGTTAGTACGCTTTATTTGATTTATTTAGTTATTGACTCTTAACTATAAATGAATAGTAAGTCATATACAGTTGAGGACTAAATACAATTGTTCAAACTATGTTGCATAATCAAAGATTATGGCCTCTCTTATAAAGAGAGATCAGAAATCATCGTATTACATTAAAATTCTAAAATGAATTTTTCAAGAAGATAAAATTATTATTTTAATCTATTTTTATGCAGTAAATGCTCGTTGAGCATATCTATTGTCAGTATATGATCAATATATCATATTCTCTCTACCTTTTCTCTAGAGGACAGAATATTAATATTAAAATTTCGTTTAAAACAGAGATAAGATATAGATTGCATTTTATGTACCAAAGATCGTATTTAATCTATTAAATGTATCAGAATTAGTACTTGATTAAAGTACAGAACAATATTCTTTTAACATAACTACTAAATCACTTATAATTTGTTGATGATCGTTATCATTGGTTATCTCTAGTGATTCTTAAGTTAAGATAAATGTTAAAATTATATACCAACAACTTAATGGTATATTTTATGTTCTTTTATTTTTAATTTTTTTAAAGACTCTTCTAATTTTTTTACTTATAGTTTCTAGTTTATGCTAGCGAAGAAATCTTATTTATGAAGATATATGGTATCTAAAGTCTGTATTCTTGTATTTTACAACATCATTGATATACATCATGAATAAAATATTTTTACTATGTGAGCTTTTATATCTTGATCTGTCTTCAATCTTGAGAAAATTCTATTTCTACCTAGATCGGTTATTTTTGTAAAGACTTTTTATATGAGATACATCAAAAAATTATAAGAGGGATAGTAATTAAAAAACTTATAATATACATTAAGTATTAATGTAATTTTTTTTACATTAAAGATCTTAATAATCTAAGTATATTAAGATTTCTACTATAATTTTATCTCTGATACTCTAATGATCATAATCAACCTATTGAATAATATAATGATATATAGATAATATCCTGAGATATTATCAATATCACATTTCAATATGCATCTTACTTGTAAGATGCATATGTTCATATTCATCTGATTACATCTAACAACTGGAGACTATAGTTATATCAAATTCTATTATGGTTTATATATTGATAGCATAATACCTAATTCAATTTAACACATTAAACTCAATATAACTTACCTGTTAAAGTTTTAGAGACGGTTTCTCTATTCACTACTACTTTGTGTTGATAGATTGTATAGTTTATGTTTTCTAAATCATGGTTTACTTTAACTATAATATAGATAAAGTAATGTAGTATAATTTTTATAAAAACTAAAAGATTTTTGTTTTTTATAAGATAAGCTATGAGCTAAAAAAATAACAATACTTTGATCTCGTAGACCATTCAGATCAGGAAAGAAGTAGGTGCGTTACTATCTAAAAATCAGATTATGCTGTAGATACAACTAACTGAATACTTGCGCATAGTTTCACTCCTAACAATTTGACAATTTATTAATATATTATAGAGTCAATATGCTTGAAGAATTACTAAGAAATATTTTTGTAAAATACCTGTACCTCTCTTGAATGATTTATAATAAAGATATCATATTAAATGAAACCTATCAAACCAAAGATCTATGATCTTTCATATAATTAAAGAGAAGAGGTCGCTTTCTTTATTAATGTATCAAGAAAATAAACAAAACTTTTTATTCGAATCTGCTCTATTGCCACTTAATATTAATGTTTTCAACGTGAATATTTTATTATTATCATAAAAATTAGATAGCTATTACATATTGAATGATGTGCAATATCTCATATAAGGTAGATCCGATTTCTCAGATAGGAAATTTATTCTTAGAAAATATAGATGCTTGTAATTTTTTTATTTATTATTAATTGAAACTAATCCTATTTATTTTAATAAATAAAAAACATTTTACAAAAAAATAGATCTTATCTTTATTGCTCACTCATAAATTAAGCACAGATCTGATTATATAGATCACCTCCTTAAATGAATATTGATTAACCATAATTACATATTTAGTTATAAATGAATTTTATCTTTAAAATAAGTAATGTTTGTTTGGATGCATAAGTTAATTTTGGTTGATTTTGTTTAAAGCTAATACAACCTAAGGATTCAGAATAGATTCACTTTTAGAAGTTTTATTATTACCAGAGTCTAACCAATAACGTGAAATAGGATGAAAATTCTCATTAAACTCGTAAATCAATGGTACACCAGTTGGTATGTCCAGTTTCAATATGTCTTGTTCTGTCATATTATCTAAATACGTAATGAGTGCGCGAAGGGAATTACCGTGAGCAACAATGATAATTTTTTTATGGTTTTTTATTTGAGGAAAAATACCTTTTTTCCAGATTGGTAAGACACGATCAATAGTCATTGCTAAACTTTCAGCAGTTGGTAACTGTTCTTTATTTAAGTTTCCATACCGAGGGTCATGACCAGGGAAACGTTTATCAAAGTGATTAAGGTGAGGTGGAACGACCGTTAAACTACGACGCCATTGTTGCACTTGCTCTATACCATATTTCTTAGAACTAGCTGTCTTATCCATTCCTTGTAACGCGCCATAGTGACGTTCATTCAGGCGCCATGATTTTTCTACTGGCAACCAAGCTTGATCCATTTCATCTAAAATATACCAGAGAGTATGGATTGCACGTTTTAAAAAAGAAGTATAAGCAAAATCAAAAACAAATCCTTCTTTTTTTAGTAATTGACCAGCACAAACCGCTTGGGACCGACCCTGCTCGGTTAAATCAATATCATGCCATCCGGTAAAAAGATTTTGCTTATTCCACTGACTTTCTCCGTGACGTATAAGAACTAGTTTTAGTATGTTCATAAATAAATTCCTTGATTAATCTACATGTCTCTGAGGAGAGAATCAGTACAAAATTATTATGCAATATATACAATTTTTTTAATCATAATATAGTATTCAGAATTTTACTGTGAATCCATAAATTCAGCCATATTGAAACAGATTCTAAGTACATTTCATTTATGTATGCTTTTAAGTCCTTATGGCAGTATCATAATAATATATATTTAAAAGTATACAGACTCGAGTAGTTTATTTATACAACAAGATAGATCTTTACTTCATCTTATAAAATATATTTAATTCCTTATGAGGTTATGGCACTACCCATCTATTATTCTTCTTATAGATAAACCTAGTTAAAAAAAGAATGATGTGCAATGATTCAATAGATTTATTAACAAGGTTTTTTAAATTTAGAGCCATCTCTATAGCAATACACGAGCATCCTATTAAATAAAATATAGCAAAAAAAGTTTCTGTATTTCCATGCACATAGACTTCATTTACTTAGCTTAAGAATTACCTAATGAAGGTGATTGAATAAAAGGAAAAAATTTCGGTGAGATCCAACTAATTAATTGATCATTCTTTTTATATACAAGATATACTGCTTTTTTATGCTTAATAGCTAATTCTTGAGATTTTTTTAGGCCTAGAATCATTAAACCACTGTCCCAGCAGTCTGCCTCAAGTGCAGTGGGAGCAATTACAGTGGCTGATACTAGTTCGTTTTGAGCTGGTTGTCCAGTAAATGGATTGATTAAGTGAGATATTGGTTTTCCATTGAGTTCATAGTAGTTGCGATAAGTTCCAGAAGTACTAATACCACATCCTTTCAGTTCAACAATATCTTGTACTGCATTTTCTTGATCAATTGGTTTCTGGATTGCAATTTTCCATGGTTTACCTTGGGCGTTATGACCGCAAGTGACAATAGCACCACCAACTGATACAAGGTAATTGTCAATACCTTCTTTTTGCATGAGATGGACTAGATGATCAACTGCGTACCCCTCTCCCACACTAGAGAGATCAATATAGATTCCTGGCATGTCTTTACGAAGATAAGATTGAGTGGAAGAGTTAGTAACTGTCAGATACGAAAGACCATGAAGAGAACGGGCGCAATCAATCTGACGCTGTGTTGGAGTAAATTTTAGTGAACCACGAGGCCCAAACCCCCATAGATTTACTAAGGAACCAATAGTGATATCCATTGCTCCATTCATTTGGTTACCAACGCGCAGTGCTTGTGTAATAATATCAGCAATTTCTGTGCTTACAGGTTGTGAGTGATAACCTTTATATTGATTAAAACGTGACAATACCGAGTCAGTTTTCCATGTAGATAACTGAGCGTCATCATAATCAAGTATTTTTTGTATAGAAGTATGCAATGCATGTTTCCGTTCAGCTTGTATATCTACTACGTTTACTCGCCAAATGGTCCCCATAGAATGACCTGTTAGTATTGTTGTTTTATAATTTAATAAAGGGTGAGGGTAAGAACAAGAGCTCTGCATAAATATTAAAATATAGAACACAAAATAGCGATATGCATTATTCATATCTTGCCCCTATCTTTATTTGTACATAATAATATCAGAATTAGTCTCAATCGGAAGAAAAAGAAAGATGCAGTGTTCACAGTTATAGAATTCATAAGAACTCTATATCAATATTATTATTAATAATAATATTGATTTACCAAAATTTTTTAATTCATTAAATATTCATACTTTATATAGAAAATAAATACAACACTAAAATAAGATTGATATCTTTGGCAATTGACATATTTCTTATTTTTCATGTAATATGTTTAATTAATATTTAAATAAAATTATACACTAGCACCCATGAAGATTAGATTATTCACATGATTTATTTATATCTATAAAATAAAAATATTTAATTTTGAAAAGTCATGTTTTAATAAATGTAAATAAATTATATATAAATTATTCTTTTATCTAAGTTAAAATTTTAATATATCAACTCTATTGATAATATCAAATGAATAGAAAATAAGAACATATTTAACAATGATCAATACCACCACATAGAATGTGTATAGTTGTCTATTTCTCTATAGAGAAATAGACTAGTTAAATACTATTCATTTAGTTTTTCTAATGACAATATTTAGTATATTAATAATACTTTTTTCTTAGGTTGGTCTAGATTTTAATTATCGGTTTTATACTAACGATGTTTTTCTTTATAAGATTAATTGAATTAAGAAGAGTATCTCATTTTATTTTGATATGAATTTTATTCATCTTCATTAGATCTATTATACAAGATTCTTATTCAATAATCTCATGTAATAAATATGAGACTTCTATATGAATTAAATTATATTTTTTATTTTAATTTATTGTTTATTAAAATTATATGAAATTTTTTTCAAAATATAAAAATATAAAAATAATAAAATCTATATTAATAATATTAAAAATATAAAAATTTAGATTAGACATTCTGTCTAGATAATTAATAGAGAAATTCTAAAATATAATTTTTTAATACAGTTGTTATTAATAATAAATAACATTATTTTTACTGAAATAATGAATTTTTATTAATCTTTCTAGTTTATTTAATATATAAAAAAATAAAGATGAAAATAATATCTAATCTTCTATATTGGAAATATAGATTAATATTACTTATTTCAAAATATGTTTAATCACTTTAAGTTCTTTTTTGAAATCATTACTCTTTTCTTTATTTCTAATTATTAGTATGACTTATTATCTATATTGACTTAATGATTGCATCATTAGACCTCTTCTTACTTACTAACTTTATTAATATAGATACACATAAAAAAATATATTTATTTTTCTTTAGTTAATCACTCGTGTTGCTTCATGTAAAAAGCTTATTATTGTCCATACGGTAGAAAATGCGATCTTTCTAATTGATAAAGAACGGAAAGTTTTAACTACATTAAACTAAAAAATTTATAATTTATAGATTAAATGAATTTCAGTAATTTAAACTTAACTCAAATATTTATAGGTTGGTGCAATAATAGATATTGCATCTAATTTTTTATTATAAATAATCATTTAAAATTAATAATCATTAGGAAAAATAACCTATTTCTATCTGATATAACTCTATAAAACTATGATAATGTTTAACCATGAAGTACTTATAGATCATGTCTATTATTAAAATGATAATTTTATCTTCTTGAAAAATTCATTTTAGAATTTTAATGTAATACGATGATTTCTGATCTCTCTTTATAAGAGAGGCCATAATCTTTGATTATGCAACATAGTTTGAACAATTGTATTTAGTCCTCAACTGTATATGACTTACTATTCATTTATAGTTAAGAGTCAATAACTAAATAAATCAAATAAAGCGTACTAACTACATTGATACGTATATTTATACCTTATGTATTAGATAAAATGAGTGTGATTAATTCTCTGAGGTATTGGTGTGTGTAGACAAGCTTTCGTCTACTTCCTATCCTGATTTTAATAAACGAAATTCCTAATATGACTTTTAAAAAAGGTTTTCGCATACCCCTTCCTTCAGTGCTAGATGGATTTCGACCATTTGTCTTATGATTAAAGGTATCACATTATTTAATACACCTAAATAAACAAAATAAATCAATTTATACTGATAAATAGCGTATCCGTAAACTTATCCTAAGCGGCTTTTTCAAATCTACTCTAATATCGATTATACTTTTAACTTTCACGGAATCAGAAATTTTTTTTATTCATAAAATATTGAATACTATTTGCTTCTATGGGAATTTTGATAAAAACAGGCTTTTGTTATCAACTATATGCATCCAATACAAGAATTGTCATACAACTCTTGATCCTTCTCTTCTTATATATTGATATAAGGTTTCTCGACTTATAGAAAAATCACGCGCAACCTTGACTTTTTTTTCTCCCGAAGCAACCCGCTGACACAGTTCAGTGACTTGTCTATCTGAAAGTGTTCTTTTGCGACCTCGGTAAACACCTCGTTGTTTAGCTAACTCAATTCCTTCACGTTGACGCTCTTTCAGTAAAGAACGTTCAAATTCAGCAAACGCTCCAATAACAGCTAACATGAGATTGGAAAGAGGCGAGTCTTTGCCAGTAAAACTCAGATTTTCCTGGATAAATTCAACACGTACTCCACGCTCTGTTAACATTTGCACAATACGGCGCAAGTCATTAAGGTTACGCGCTAAACGATCCATGCTATGGATAAGTACAGTGTCTCCGGAGCGAACAAAATTAATTAATGCCTCTAATTGAGGTCGTTTAATTTCTTTTCCGGATGCTACGTCAGTAAAAATTCGGTCCACCTTGACGGAGTCGAGTTGTCTCTGTGGATTTTGATGTATGGTACTGATTCGAGTATAGCCAATACGTTGTCCTATCATAAATTTTCTCTAAAATATCAAAAATAACTCTATATCTTTTACTTCTACATGTCAATATATATAAAATAGAATTTTATTCTGACATTTTCAAAATACGCATCTTACGCCATAATATGCTATACCTTAAATTGACAACACCCAGACAGGCAGTCTTATGGAATAAGACTAGTATAGGTTAACAATATCTATTGATTGGCTATCTTTAACCAATATTAAGATTTTTAGAAATGTTTAGAAAATACTATACCGATTTAATCAACAACTTATTAATCTGATCTATACATTAGATATTGTTTTTATTCTTCTAATAAATATTAAATATTTAAGTTTAAACTTAAGTTATCCATCTTATCTCACTATCTATCTCTATCTGTAGATAGAAAAAAGAAAAAAATCTATTAATATATAATTCTGCACATAAAATTTTTTTAAACTAACCTATGATTATATCACTAAATCCCAATCGATTCATCTTTAATAGTTAAGAACTTTAAGATAATAGATCTAAGAATGGATTTAATGCAATAACTGATTCTCATCTAAACACTTAATCTTATTTCCACGACATAAGTCATTCCATGACCATGTCTATACATAACAGTAAACCATGAATAATCTACAACTATATTGCGGTCAATATGAATTAATCTTTTAATATTTAATACATACAATAACTTAAAGATAATAAAATGCAAGACATTTAGGGAAGAGTTATGAAATGAAATAAACAATCTTTTATGCAGCGTCCAACTAAACACTCTAATAACATTGTCTATACAACCTAAATAGTTTTATTGAACAGAAAATCTCTACATACCATATATCAAACCAGTTATTTTATATAACCCTTAATATAGAGCATGCTATTTCAGTCATTAAAAAATAATGTAATGATTAACATCCACGCCTTGGTAAAAATTATGAACAAGAATTTAATTCTTATTAAAGACAGAAGAATTTTTCTTTGTGCCAGTAAAATAGCATACACAACTATTACAGAGAACTCATGTATTTAAAATATTGTTTCATGTAACTTCTAGTAGTCTCAGAAATAACCAGTAAAAATAGATACAACTATATCTCAAAAAAATAGGTATACACTTGAATTCATCTACAATTAATACATAGGTTTAACAGATATGGATTCCAACCATAATCTATTAAATTCTTTAGAATATTTGTTAGCAATATCTAGTCGGTTATGCAAATAAATAACATTTTCTGCATTATGAGAAACAGCGTTTTGTGTATAATTAAACGACCCTGTTTCCACTGAGATACCATCAATAATCATAAATTTATTATGCATAATCGCATACTTTTCATTAAGTTTAACTGAGACATTTTTATTAATTAAATAGGTTACAGCAGTGTATTTGCTACTGTTTGATTTCCTATCAGCGACTACTCGTATATTTACACCTCGATTCTTAGCCTCAATTAAAGCTAAAGCGATGGGCTTACTAGTAAATGAATAGGCAGCAATATCTATTGATTTTCTAGCTCCTGTAATTGCTGAAAGAACAATGTGTTGTGCTGTTCCTCCGGGAGAAAAACCGACTTCTATATCTTGGTCAGTTATGCAAACTGCATATAGAGGAAGGGATGTGATCATTAAAACAAATACAAGACTGTTGAAAATAGATTTTATTATATTGCGCATTATCAAATATACCATGATAAAAAAGTATGGGTTATGTTATTTTCTATTCAACAAATTTAATGTTTTGACAAAGGATGTTCTATCTTCAACAACAACTAATGTTACCATCATTAATTTATAGCGCTATATAGAAATGACTATTTTAATTTAAATTAATTGAAATATATTACTTATCTCCTATTGCGTAAGAGCCTTAATTTACGCTCTTACCCATTAATTAATACTACTTAATAACCACCTATTAATCAATACTACTTAATAACCAAAGCACTATTTATATCGTAAGTCTTATTTTTTATAGGAAATAGTCTATTGATTATATAATGTATATATGTATCGACCAATAAAAGAACTGTACATCATTTTCCTATGCATTATTCACTAAAATAATCTAAAGAAGGATTAGCTTGTTGATAGGAATCGAATTGTATCACACATAACCTGAGAGAATTTATAATCCATTAAGCCAGCTAGGAGAGAGCGTTAACGCTTGAATGGATGCATAACAAGCTACCAGTATATACTATAAACTACATTATGATGTAGTTTGAATTATATTCTAGACTTACCATAACAATAATTTGAGTATTTTCACTATCTATATGAAAAATTAAATAATGCTAATCCCATTAACATTTTAGCAACACTAAGTAGATTTCTTTCTTATCTACTTATAGGATTTCTTCTTAAACCAGGCTCACCTATTAACTAAATCATAACGTTTCTAAGTGCAATATCACTTAAATCAAATATCAAGATCGGACCCTTATTTATCTATTTCTAATAATACTGGAGGTAGTTATGAATATTATAGGGTCTTGTATATATTCTTATATTTCTCTATCGAGAATCTATTTATCTTGTAATAAAAAGTCTTCTCCTTTAAGTAACTGCAATTAAAATTATATAATGATTATAAATCATGCAATTAAAAACTTAAAAATAAATGTGTCCATATTCTCATTTATATATTTTTTCAAAACTTTAATCTACTTTTGGTACACTAGAACACCTTTAATCCTATATAGGATTAGCATTCCTTCTGTCCTAAATTAGTGTACAAATTACATAAATAGTAGATCTATTGGGATAGATATTAGTCTTATTAGACACTCCCTCTAGATTAATAATTAGTATGTTCATTAAAAAACTAACTAATACTTGATCAAGAATCGATTAAAAATGAAGAATAAGAAGAACCAGCGATATAAACTTTGCGTACTAGGTGAAATTAAAACTAGCATTGTTTATAGTTTATTTTTTAACTAATATTAATTATATGTTAGATATTGTTATTAATGAGGTAAATGGGCGTCAGATGAAATTGATAAATTTATTTCATAAAAACAACTTTGAGATTACCGAGATTACCCGATAAAAATTAAACAAAATTTATTAACCATTCAATCTTAGAAAGAAGAAAATGAACAATCCCAGTCCTATCTAAAAATTTAATTTCTTAGGTGGACTAATTAATATTATAAAGACCTTTGAATATATTATCTAAGTGTCTATTAAAAAATGTTACTGATTCTAGTATATCAATAAATTAGAGTATTTTTAGGAAAATGATTTAAATCTTGTATTCAAAAAAAACGATATAAACTATTATCTAATAAAATATATTGATATTTTATCAAACCAAACAACTGATTTAAAATATAACTATTAAAGTTATTATTTTGAATAAGCTATAGTTCAGTGCATTAATGATGCTCCAATTCTAATAATAATCAAAAAAATAACATATATATAAATATATATTCTAGCAAATAATCTTAATCCTCCAATAAATAGAACTAATTCCATTAGAGGGAAAATAGACTTGAGTAATAAGAATATTAGTTTCTTTAATCTTTTTAAGAATAATCCTTGAAATATCTTTATATATACCAACATAGTCAATATGTGAGTATAATTTTATTCTCAATTATATGTATTTTATAGGAGGATGCTATGGCCTACCGTTCTTTCTCTCTCATGCCTACATGGAGCAATAATCTTTTATCTGATCGTTTTACACAGATTGACAATCTTTTTAGTCGTCTAACGGGTGAATCACCTGTTGGTGATAACCCTGCATACAATCTATTACAAAAAGATAAAGACCATTATGAAATGACAGTAAGCGTACCAGGCTATACGCAGGATGAATTAGATATTTCAGTACTTAATAATCACTTTACTTTACGCGGTACTCCAAAAAGTGAAGACATAACTTCTACTGAAGAAAAAGAGAGCACCACTTATCTTCACAAAGGTATCCAAAAAAAGGAATTTTCTCTCAGTTTTAGCTTAGAGCATCGAATTATGATTTATCAAGCTAAGTTAGATAATGGATTGTTAACGCTACAATTTACTTATGATATCCCCGAACAAGAGAAACCCAAAAAGATTTCAATCGGATCAAATAACAATAATAAAGATGGGCATGTTGTTGAGCATAACAAGACTTAATATTACCAACAAAATAGCGCCTTACAGGGCGCTATTTTGTTGGTAATTGGCAATAGTCTTTAGTATTTTTCATACTTGTCGGGCTATATCTGCTAGATTACTTTCTGATTTTCATTACCAAATGTGCTTGGGCTAGAAGGTAGCTGTTAAAAACTATTTTATTTTGCCTATAGTATTTACAATCCATATATAACCTTATGGTTTTGTACTCTAAATACTCTCACTACTCTAATGTTTTCTATGACAAATACAACAGATTAGTGATCACTCCTAAATATAAAAATTCATTCTTATTGGCAGACAGATCTTACTATTCAAGGAAGATCTGTTCTAATAACATTAGTTCAATTTAAAAAATCGAAACTTAATTTTTTTATGCATTAAGATAACACTACTAACTATCTATATATTTCCCACTACTATATACAGACACTTTGTCTAGGCAGACACACAAACATTTTCCGCTCTACCTATACAATACCCGCTCATTCAGATGGTTTTTGTTGCACACCGGATCTGTCTGGTTCACATATTCTTTTATAGCATGTTATGTTATTTAATAAAACAGAAGTTCACCAGTAGATAAAAATGGGGTCATCTCTAATTAAAGTAAATCTTCTCTCTGAGTTACAAGAATATTTAATCGTGTATACAAATTGTTTACAAATTAAATATATAATATTCTAGTTTAGATATAATGTAATTACATTAATAAGCGCTAACTCAAATAATTAAACTTTAATGACAAGATGATAAAGATCATATTTGATGTTACTATCCATAATTCATTACATTACTAGCCAGATCTTATAAAGTTATTAGATTATTTATCATATTCATATAGAATGCATGTTCTGTAATTTAAAAAATTAATTTTTTGTCTCTGCAACTCAATTCTCTTACTGTCCGCTAAAATATATTAACTAAGTGCACTAGATATAAATTTTAAAATAAGAAATATAATCACTCATTTTGTATGAGTTCGTACAATTTTTATTACTTATATTGTTTGAAATGGCTCTCATTATGATGTAGATAATGCAAAATATCTAGAAACTATTTTTATCCAGTCTTGGTTGTTTTAGAGGACAAAACCTGTAATGGCAGCTGATAAAAGACTTACGAGCGTGGAACCGTACAAAAGTTTTAAACCAAAGCGCGATACTGTATTGCCCTGTTCCTCATGTAGACCTTTTATAGAACCACTAATGATGCCAATTGAGGAAAAATTAGCAAAAGACACTAAGAATACTGATAAGATACCTTCAGAATGCAGCGAAAGTTTTTCTATAACTTTTTGCAGATCAATCATTGCAACAAATTCATTAGAAACTAGTTTTGTAGCCATAATACTACCTACCTGCAAGGCCTCATAACCTGGAACACCTAACACCCATGCCAGTGGAAAAAAGATATAACCAAGCACCTCTTGAAAACTGATACCAAACACAGAATCAAACACAGAATTAAAACTAGCAATTAAAGCAATAAAACCAATAAGCATCGCTGTTACAATCACCATGACTTTGAAACCGGCTAAAATATATTCACTGAGCATTTCAAAAAAACCTTGTTTTTGATGAGGATCAGCTAGTTTTAGGTCATCTTGAAAATCCACGCAGTAGGGATTAATTAACGATAAAATTATAAAAGTACTAAACATATTTAATACTAAAGCTAGTATCACATACCTTGGTTGTAACAAGGTCATATAAGCACCAACTATAGACATAGACACAGTCGACATAGCTGTCGCCGCCAACGTATACATGCGTTTTTCTGAAATCTGTCCTAATATATCCTTGTAAATAATAAAGTTTTCTGACTGCCCAAGAAGTAGTGAACTAACTGCATTAAAAGATTCTAGCTTACCCATTCCATTGATCTTTGATAAAATAGTGCCAAGTATGCGAATTATAGCTGGCAGGACACGCAAATGCTGCAGTATACCAATTAGCGCTGATATAAAAATAATAGGACAGAGAACATTAAGCCAAAAAAATGCAAGACCTCTATCACTCATGTTGCCAAAGACAAAATTAGTTCCATATGCCGCACACCTTAACAAATGATCAAATAACTCTGACATTTTTTTTACAAATTCCAGACCTATTTCAAAATGCAGAAAAAACCATGCCAATAGGACTTCAACCACAAGAAGCTGACTCAAAAAACGAATACGGATCTCCTTTCGATCATCGCTTACTAACATAGATAGTACTATAATCACAACTAGTGATGCTAAAAAATGAAGAATCCGAGACATATCCATACTCCAGTAAATAAATAAGGACTGTATTTTATTCCGTGTACTATGTTTTAGATATTAATTGAACATTGAAACAAGAAATTTAATAAATATAATTCTTTATATAGGTATTGAAGAATCGAAATGCTCAGGATGATCTAAAGAATCACTAATAGCCTCAATAAGTTGTGTAAGCTCTTCTGATGAAATAATATAAGGAGGTATTAGGTAAATAAGATTTCTAAAAGGACGGATCCATACACCATGCTCAACAAACCAATGTTGTAACAAAGATATATTTACGACTTTTGTTACTTCGACTACACCAATAGCTCCTAATACTCGAACATCCAGAACGTTGGGATGCCCTACTAAAGGAGACAAGCCTCTTCGCAGTTGAGCAGAAATTGCCGTTACACGATGATACCAGGCTTTGTCTTCAAGAAGAGATAAACTAGCAATAGCTGCTGCGCAAGCTAAAGGATTACCCATAAACGTGGGGCCGTGCATAAAACAACCAGCGGCGCTATCACTAATAATTTCTGCTATATAACGACGGGTCAAAGTAGCCGAAAGAGTTAACGCACCTCCAGTTAACGCTTTCCCAAGACACAAAATATCTGGAATAATATTGGCATGATTACAAGCTAACCATGTACCAGTACGACCAAACCCAGTTGCTATTTCATCAGCAATTAATAATATTCCATATTGATCGCATAAAGCTCGTGCTACACGTAAATATTCAGGATGATAAAAATGCATCCCTCCAGCCCCTTGTACAATTGGCTCCATGATCACTGCTGCTAAGGTATGATGACACGAAGAAAAAAGGGTGGACAACTCTGTATCATCACCTATTTGCCAAGTTTCTCCAAAACGTCTTCTAAGAGTATCAACAAACCGATTCACAGGCAGATAACTGGAATACATGCTATGCATAGACTTAATAGGATCACAAACCGACATTGCACCTAAAGTATCACCATGATATCCCTGGCGTAGCGCAAGAAATTTACAACGAGGGCGACCAGATGCTTGCCAATACTGAAGTGCCATTTTCATGGCGACTTCTACAGCTACCGAACCGGAATCAGCTAAAAAAATACACTCCAAGTCAGACGGCATTAATGCAACCAAACGACGACATAACTCTACCGCAGGTGGATGAGTAATACCGCCGAACATGACATGTGACATTTCGTTAATTTGCTTATGCATTGCCTGATTAATTGTAGGATGATTGTAACCATGAATGGCTGCCCACCAAGAAGACATGCCGTCCACTAATCGCCGCCCATCTCTAAGGATTAACTCACAACCACTAGCAGAAACAATCGGATAAGTAGGTAGAGGCTGAGTCATAGACGTATAAGGATGCCAGACGTGTCGTTTGTCAAAAGCAAGATCATCAGCCTGCATCAGGATATCCTATTAAATAAATTTAAATACATTATAGACAGTGTAACGGTAAACTCTATACTTACAACTATCTATTTCTTTAAATATTCTATGGGTAACTGCTATGTCAATTCCTCAACGCTGGACTACTGAACAAGTCAGATCATTATTTGATCAGCCTTTTTTTGATTTGCTTTTTAAGGCCCAACAGATACATCGTCAACATTTTATCTCCGGTGAAATTCAAGTTAGCACACTGTTATCAATAAAAACAGGCGCTTGTCCAGAGGATTGCAAATATTGTCCGCAAAGCGCGCGTTATAATTCAGGTATTCAAAGAGAAGACCTTATAGAAGTCCAAAAAGTACTTGATGCGGCAGAAAAAGCGCGTAAAGCTGGTTCCACGCGTTTTTGTATGGGGGCTGCCTGGAAAAATCCACGTGATCGTGACATGCCACTATTAGAAGAGATGGTCAAAGGTGTTAAAGCGATGGGTCTTGAAACTTGCATGACTTTAGGCATGATTAACAATGATCAGGCACAACAGTTGGCTAAAGCTGGTCTAGATTTTTATAATCACAATTTAGATACATCACCGGAATTTTATAACGAAATAATCACTACCCGCAGTTATCAAGATAGGCTTGATACACTCAGCACTATACGACAAGCAGGTATTAAAATATGTTCTGGTGGTATTGTAGGCATGGGTGAAAACATAAATGATCGCGCAGGATTACTAGTGCAATTAGCTAATTTACCAATACAGCCAGAAAGCGTTCCTATCAATATGTTGGTTAAATCACCAGGTACACCATTATCTGATGCTAGTGACGTAGATCCATTCGATTTTATTCGTACTATCGCCGTAGCACGTATTATGATGCCAAATTCTTATGTTAGATTATCCGCTGGAAGAGAACAGATGAATGAACAAACTCAAGCACTATGTTTTATGGCAGGCACTAACTCTGTGTTTTATGGTTGCAAATTACTCACCGCGCCTAACCCAGATGAAGATCATGATTTACGGTTATTTAAAAAACTTGGTCTGACGATTCAGCATAAAAAAATATCAGAAGGTAATCAAGAACAAGAAAAAAATCTAACAGAAAGTTTGTTATCTTTAGATACGGACAAATATTATAATGCTGCACACTAATTAATTTTGCACACTTATTAATAGTTCTCGTCTTTATGAGAAGAGAATTAAAAAAACATATTTCATGTATCATCTTCTATTATGTAATGCACCTCCTTTAGAGGTTATTAAATTTTTTCTCTCCCATTATGTTCAAGAATAATCTGAATCGAAATTCAAGAGGATATAGATTATTATAGAAATAATCACACAGGTATGATGTTAGTTTTATTGTATTGTAAGATACAATTACCTTACTATATCTGAATCCTCAAGTGTTTAATTTTTATTGATTCATTATCATGATTACTATGTTTATTAAGATATTAATTACTACAAGATTATTTATAGACACACACGTTGAGAAACTTGATATCTTTGATGTCATCTTCAATTAGATAGAAATCTTTAAGTCAAGCCGCAGACGCTATCTTGTCTGCGGAACAGTGACACATGATTATATCATAAATAGATAGTCTTCTATCATCTAGAAGTATGACTGATATTGCAATTCTTTTTGTTACTCGAAAAATTGAATCTTAATATTTTCTTTAATTTTTCTTTCGGAAAAGAACTAATCTAATCTTCATAAAAAAACTAAATCTCTACAATTAATCGAGTAATGGTGATTGATCTACTTTTAGATCTAAAATAATAGTTGATTAATAGACAACATTTTCTAATAAAAAATTTCACTAACAATCAATTTTAAGTTTAAAAACACTGAAAAGATATCATGTTCTTTAACATTATCTTACATTGTTCTTAGTCTGATTCTTATTAGGTTAATTCTTAATAGAAAAGGTAGTATACAGTAGGATTAATCTCCAATAACCTTAAAAATTTTTGAAGAATGAAGATATTACTGTTATTGACCTTTCTATATAGCTAGAATGTATGTTATAAGAATATATAAATAAACTGAATTCTACTTACTAGATATGGATGAGAATTATCAAATTCTCGTATCACTTCACATAGTTTAAATAAATCTATAAAATTAGATAGATAAATCACAAAATCCACTATTTGTGTTATATTAATAGACTCAGAAAATGGATAATAGATAATATTAGGGCTTCTTCTTTGTGCATTTTATTGGTATAATTTATTATCCAATAGGATAATAGCTAGGAGTATAGCTATTTTGATCCAGAAGTTTCGAAGAATTCTCAATAGAGAAAGATGGCAATAGTGAATTATCCAGTATCTGTAAGACAAAAAAGTGATATTGTTATTTAGGAATCTTAAAACTAAAAGTTTAATATGAAAGAGCATAGATCGTCCGCCAAACATTGCTCTTACATGGTAAACAAAGTATGAAATTAGCTTGATACAGAAATAACGTGTTTGAATAGATAACATATTGTCTTTTAATTAGCTTAACCAGTATTTTCTTAAAAAATACATCTTGATGGAAAGAAAATAAGACTCTAAAACACTATAAATAAGCTAATCAATACTAAAAACACACGAGTTACTTTTAGAGCTCATAGAAAAAAATTAAGTTGTTGATTCCGCCCCAAAATAAGGATGATATATTAGTTACGCTAATATTCTCAGCCTAAATAGTCGTAATTGCGAATATTAAGATACGATAAAAAGTTCAGTATGGGGTTAATAAAGAGGGGTTATTAACGTATCTAGATCACTTCGTTGTTTTTAGTGTTCAAGATTGAGAACAAACATATTAGACTATGTAACTAAATACACGTAGATCAAGATTAGACATAGATCATGTTGTTTAACAGAACTAAAATACAATCAGACGCGTTTTCTATGAAACACTCTGATTAAGATATACAAAGAATGTAAACTAATTAGCTTAAAAAATTAAGACAATAAAATGAAGCAAATTAAGTTCTTCGGAGAATTACAGCTCCCAGTATATCTAGATAACACAACATAAAAATTTCTCTGTCTGTAAAAACAGTTAGAGAATCTCCATATCAGTTAGTATAGAATCATGCACTAACATGGATTATGGAATTAAATTAAGAGACATGTGCTTGATCAATTCTTGGCTTATAGATTTTAATATATAAAAAGTAATTTAAGAATAGCTAAAGAGTTGGTGTATGTTGTAGTTATGTTTTGGTTTGATTCTACTGTTTAACCGCTTTTTGGAACAACGAAACAAACTTAATGGATTGGACGTATCCTAAAATCGTTCGGGAGATACAACCACATTGAAGTGGTTGTTCGATGCAAAAACCCCTCGATTCTGCGTCAACTTGGCGGAAGAACCAGAGACCGAGGGGTCGTTTACAGGCTAATGCCTGTAAAGGATTATAACGAATGCATATTAAAAAAACAACACCTATCCGCCATAAGATTTGGACAGGGTGAATAATAACACTGTAATGCTGCAAGAATCTGACCAAGTTGTATATCGTCAGACACGTCGTGGTGAAGCTAATTGTCAGCGCAAAGGACAGGTCAAAACACACCGCAATCATCAGCCACAATTTACCGGAAAAATACCGCGTGGAATGGCTGCAAAAGTTATGGCTTGTATTAAAAATCATGATTGGCGCCAAAACAGTGATCTTATAGCACTAAGAAAAAATGGTTATACACCCTATTCACGTATATTCGATCGTTCCTACCAACCAAAACCACTTCGTATAACAGTGCGCTCTGAAAGTAGAGAAGCGCTTAGTGCTCTTTCATTAGCCCTTGCGGCAAACTGTGACTACAGTCCATACAGCCAGTATATGTTTGAGGTTATACTACCAATTGCAGAAATAGCGCAACGTATGGGTGTTTTACATGTCTATAATAATGGCCGCAAGGCATACGATGTTCTATTACACGCTTTGCGTGTACTTGAGCAATTAGATTACGTCATAGTTCATCGTGGTCGAGAAAGTGATTCTGGTCAGAATAAACCAATGAGAGTTTTCTTGACGGAAAACTTTTTTACCTCACGCGGAATGAACGTTGAAAGTGTGCGTCAATGGCTACATAAGTATCGTCAGTGGGCAATATCAGCAGGTATTTCAGTTTCCTTACGCAGCAAGTATGAGCGTCATCAACTTAAAATGGCTCGCCTTGGAATTGATATTGATCGTCATCACTCTTTAAAAAACCGGCTAAAAAGCATTAAACGTTGGGTCGTTAGTCCAGAACTATTTAATGAAAAAGAATCTATTATAGCAGATCTTAACACTTACTTAATTGCGCATAAAAAACAACGCATATTATCTCGAAATTTAAGTGAAGTGCGGTACCAAATGGCCTGGTGGGCATGGTCAGCAAGCGATGCATGCACACCAGTGATACGATTGAATTTAGAAAATGCGATCAAGACAGAATTTCCACATTTATTAAATCATTCCACAAGTACTGAGCAGTATTATCGTCTCCTCCTTGAACGTGCAGGCATCCCTCTACCATAACTTAGTAATTTTAAATTGCTGAATTTTTTTCAAAAAATTACATCATCAATAAAATTCCAAACAGGAGTTAGATCTCCCCTGTTTCTTATATCGGTAAATAGTTTTTTTTATCCTTATCTCTTCTCTTCATAAGCATTTTTAACCCCAAAATTAATGTGAAATGAAGAATTTTTTAATATTAATTAAATTAGCCTTAAAATTTTTTTCAAAAAAATTTTAAGGCTTTATATTTTTTAATTTTTTTTATTAATTTCGAACGTTATTTCTGCACAAAATATGCTTTCTAAAGAAAGACTACCTAAAGCTCTTCACAGGTCTTTAGGTAGATCTTTTATATTCAAGAAAAAAGATGTTTTTAATCAAAATCTACTCTGTAGTGGAAATGAAAAATGTTGTGTAAGAAAGCCAAAAAAAGTCCGGCAGCGGGACGACTCATTCTTAGAAACTTTTTATGGACACAGTCAAGAAGGATAAAAATCAGAGGAGGGGATAATAATGACTATGGATAAGATATGTGATGTATATCAATTTTGTTTTAATTTTTAAAATCACATAGAATAAAGTATTTTATATTTTTTAAAAAAAAAATAATTTCAGATTACAAAGTCATTTTTACATTAATACTAGAGAGTATTTATTATTTAGTATTAATCAAAAATAAATCATTAGAAATTAGTAGTTAATATTTATTGTTAATTTCTTTATTTTAAATAAATATATTTATAGATATTAATATCTAAAGAATTTATGAAATTTAAAAAATTAATTTTAATGATATGATATATATATAAATATATATGCATTTCCTTAATTATTTTAACTACTTTAATTAGTCATTAATTAATCAATATTGAGATAATAGGTAATTTAGTAATATTATTTATTTATATCTTACTTTTCATACATTTTTATATATTTATATTTATTTATTATTTGTAATAAAAGTAAAATAATTGAGTATAAATAAAATATATTTTATTATCAAGTTTTATTTTATAAATTTAAACTGAATTAAAATAAACTAATCATAATATTAAAATTAAAATAGATTCTAATCGCTATTATAAAATTTTATGATATTCAATATATTAAAATATATTATCGAAACTCAATCTAAAAAATATTGGTTATCTACAATAAGACAATACAATTATTATTAATATAAATCATTAAATAAAGAATGGGTAGTAATCACTACTATATAGGATTTTAATTTATATTTTTTGTAAAATTTTATTTATTTTTAACAAAATACAAAGTATAAACTTTCTGATAAAAACGGTACATAACAGGTTTTAATATTAATTAAAATATTTAAATAAGTAATTATTAAATTTAAATTTAAATCAACTATTTAAAAATATTCTTAAAAAAGATTTAATAAATAAATATAATTATCATATTTAATATTATGTTTTCATAACTGTTAATCATATACTAAATTAGTTTTATTATTAATTTCTAATAAATTTTTTTAATAACAACGCTTAAAAATTGATATGTTTTTTAAACAACTTTTTCTATAAAATAAATTTATTATTCATACTGTGTTTTGTGGTTGTACGCACTAGGCA